>NZ_CP076039.1:4060000-4086264 GCF_014529625.1 Candidatus Pelagisphaera phototrophica | reverse complement strand
TGAAATAGTTAGAAACGTTGATGGTTATTCACATCATTTAGAGGATCGCATCGTACGGGTTGTTTCTAACTCGGAATCCGATGAATTGGGCCACGACAAAAATCGGGTAACGTACTTGAGAGGGTCTACGTGTGGGAGAGTTTTTCAAGTCGTTGTAATTTAGGAATTTAGAGGGAAATCGGTGGCGGTGTGCTCGAATTTGTGAGAAAAGATGAAAACAGGGAGTGTGAGATGCGTTAAAAAGTGAAATCTAGAAAGAGTAACGTAAAGGGAATCGTATATCTCAAGCTCTAGTTTTCGACAAGTTATTAACATTTTCCTGCGGATAAGTATTTTGGAAAAAAACTTGCGCCACCGACAAAAAATCATCTCGGACGGAACCTGTTAGAAATAAGCTCTTTAACGAGTTTGGCTCGAGAAAAACAGCTCCGTTTGACCTTGAATTAGAAAAATAAATACGAAAAATTCAATCAGGAAACGGAAAAAATTATTTTTTCGTAATCGTTTATTTGCTGGTCGACATTAAATCGATGAGACGATCGTTGAAATCCCTGGCGGGATCGTGTCCCAGTCGCTTCAGTGCTTGGACCATCGAAGCGACTTCGACGATACGAGCGATGTCTCGCCCAGGTCGAACATAGATTTCGATGTGTGGCACATCGATGCCGAGAATGGTAAAGTAGTCTTGGTCAAGTCCAGTCCGGTCTTCTTGGACCTCAGGCGTGAGTTCCAGGAGCGAAACCACGAGGTCTATTCTTTTTTCGGGACGGATACTTCTGACACCGAACATTTCGCCCACATTGATGATTCCGATTCCCCGGCACTCCATGTACCCTTGGTTTAGCTCCGCACTCGAAGCCATCAGTTCGCGCTCATCCAGTAATCGAATACGGGTTAAATCATCTGCCACGATGCTATGCCCGCGCTCAATCAGCGCGAGGGCGCATTCGCTTTTGCCGATCCCGCTCGATCCCCGGATCAAAGTCCCCATCCCTTTAATATCCATCATTGTGCCGTGTTCCGAGGTGGAGGGCGCGAAGGCGGCGTCTAGGGAAAGGGTGGCCGCGTTGATAAAGTTCATCGTGATCATCGAAGTACGGAGGATGGGTAGGCCTCGCGCTTCAGCGATTTCCTTCATGATGGGAAGGGGTCGGTAGTTCCTTGCGATCACGAGGCAAGGGATGGATTGGTCGATTAGTTCGGAAAGGCGTTTTCTCTGAGTGTCTTTGTCGAGAGTCCGCAAATACTTCATCTCGGACGCTCCCAAGACCTGAAGCCGCTTGTTGGCAAAATATTTGAAGAATCCGGTTAGGGCGAGGGAAGGACGATTGACGCTCCCTTCGCGTATGACCCGTCTCAATCCCCGATGTCCCGCTACCAGTTCGAGCTTTAGGTGATCCGAGTAGCTCTTAAGGAAGTCCTTAATGGAAAGACTGTCGATTTTCTTGATTGGTTTCGCAGCGGTCATAGGAAGAAAACGGAATTTTGAAGAGACCTTATCCCATTGAGGAGAGGAAAAGCAAAACCTTTGCAGCGAAAGCTAGGATCAGACGGCTTCCCGCTTACATGTTAAAATTCTCGCCGAGGTACAGCTTTCGGCTTTTGGGGTCATTGATGAGGAAATCGCGGTCACCGCTGGCGAGCACTTTTCCCTCATGGATCAGGTAGGCCCGATCCACGATCGCGAGCGTATCTCGGACATTGTGGTCCGTAATAAGGATCCCTATACCCCTTTTCTTCAGAGCGAGAACGATCTTTTGGACTTCGGCTACATTGATCGGGTCAACTCCGGCAAAGGGCTCATCCATCAAGACGAACTCAGGCTGGGTGACGAGGCAGCGGGCAATTTCGAGGCGCCTTCTTTCCCCGCCACTGAGCGTGTAGGCCTTTTGCTTAGCGAGAGAGGTGAGCCCGAGGTCAGAAAGCTGGCTTTCTATGAGGGATTTCCGTTGGCGCCGGTTTAAGGGGAGCGTTTCCGCAACGGCCTGAACGTTTTGCCAAACGGTGAGTTTTCTAAATACGCTCGGTTCCTGGGGCAAATACCCGATGCCTAGTCGGGCCCGTCGATGGACCTTCAAGTGAGTGATTGTTTTTCGGTTCATTAGTACGAAACCCCGGGTCGCTTCGACGAGACCAGCTATCATGTAGAACGTAGTGGTTTTTCCCGCTCCATTGGGTCCAAGCAGGCCCACGACTTCACCGGTTCCAATGTCTAGGCTCGCCCCATTGACGACTGTCTTCACTCCGTAGGTTTTCACCAGGCCACGCGCCTCGATCATGTTGGGCTCCTTTGCCGGCTCCTCTTGGGCCGGCTTGGGCTCTTCCTGTTCGACCTCGCTCATCAGTTGTTCTTGGAACGGTTTGGCTTCTTGGAATTTTCCTCTTCCTTCTTGGGTTCAGAATTACTGGGATCCGCTGCAGCTTCGCTTGTCGGTTCGGCGGATGCCGGAACCATGGACTCCTCATCTTCCTCGAAACCGAGGTCTTTAAGCGGGGGAGCGGAAATGCGGATCTTGTTATTGGGATCTCCAACCCATTCGATCCGTCCATTGCCTCGGTAAATCTTCAATTGGGCGCCCGTTCCGTCGATCGTAATGTCTCCCTGGTATAGAATGGGATCCTCATCCAGCAGGATGAAGTCATCGTTCGGATAAACCTCGGCGAGTCCTGCGGTGGCAGATCGCTGGTCTTGCACGATCCGGACATTTCCGGTGGCGATAATCTTATTGATCGAACTGATGTCACCAATGGTGTCATTCCCGTCCTTGTCTTTGACTTTAGTGAAGACCTCGATTTGGTTGCAGGTGATTTCCAAGTTTGTCGCCACCATTCTGACGCTTCCGACTCCAATCAAGTATCCCTTTTCCTCGGTAATTTCAGCACGAAGGCTTTCGGCTTCAATTTCCGTTTGTACCAGTGGTATGTCGGATATGAAGGGCTTGGGGCCGAGATCCTCGACGGGGGGGGTGCTCGGCGTTTCTTCCGAGGGTTCCGTTGCGGGTTCATCTTGTCCTGTGAGCCAATTCGAAGCTAACAGGGCGATGGAAAGAATGGTTGAAATTCGCTTCATTTAATTACGTTTCCGATAGCGGAGAAAATGACGATTTTGACGTTCTTGTTGATGACGAGCTGATTCCCGTTCTCTTGCCAGATCCAATCATCTCCGGTCAGGACGAAGGAGTCGTTCTCAAGCTTGATGGAACCAGGTCCCGCAGCGGAGCGCTTTTTGTTTTGATCCATACGGAAAAGGGCTTCCGGACTTTCCATCGTTCCGATTACAGCGTCCCTTTCGTCTCCCGTGTATTGGTTGAGTTCCATACCTAGGATGCGGATTTCGACTTCGTTTAGTATAATCGCCTGTTCACCCCTCAGGTAGCCGGTTCGATAGCCGTCGTCATTGAACAAAGGGAGTTTGAAGTTGGTGATGGGTTCGTCCAGGGTTTGGGCGAAGCCAAGCACCCCTAAGAAGATCAATCCCAGGACGGCCCAGCGGTTTGATTTTGTTCGGAAAACCTTCATTTAGCTAATTGAGAACGCGCGGCGAGGATATGGTTGCATACTTCGCGCACAGCGCCGTTTCCACCAGCCCGTTGGGTCGTGTAATTCGCGGCGGCCAGGAGTTCGGGTTGGGCTTCCGGGACGGCCACGCCGATGGCGGCTAGCTCGATCGCTTCGGTATCGATGGTATCGTCTCCCATATAGGCTGCTTGCTCGGGCTTGAGACCCAATTCCTTTAGAAGCGAAGAAAGCGCTTTGGCTTTGTCTTTCCTGCCCTGAATGACGAAATCAACCTTGAGCTCCTCCGCCCGGCGATCGGTTGCGTCCGATCCCCGGCCCGATATCCAGGCAATTTTCACGCCTGCTTCACGGAGCATGACGAGACCAAGGCCGTCGATGATGGAAAAGCGTTTTGTTTCCGATCCGTCCGAGGAGACATAGAGACTGCCATCGGTCAAAACGCCATCTACGTCCATCGCGAACAATTCGATGGCGCCCCAATTCAAGTTATGAGTCATTTCGCTCATGAACTATTCAGCCTCTAACCAGTCTATCATGGATGCAAGGATGCTATTCGCGTTGGGGCGATAGTCGGCTTCCAGTTCAGCAGCAAACGGAACCGGCATGTCTTTGGATGTGATTCTGAGGGGAGGGGCTTCTAGGTCGAAAAAATGGTTTTCGACGATGCGGGAAACCAGCTCCGCGCTAAAGCCAGCATTGCGGCGGCTTTCGGTTATGACGACGAGTCGGCCGGTTTTCGCAACGGATTCCTGGATGGATTGAAGATTGAGAGGGTTGAGCGCTCGGAGGTCCCAAAGCTCACACTCCAAGTCGTATTCTTCCTTCAAATACTCGATGGCTTCGTTGGCCCATATCGTCATTTCCCCGTAGGTCACTACGGTGGCGTAATCTCCCTGGCGTCGCAGGGCCGGCTGCCAGATATTGCTATAGTTCGGGTTGAAGGTGATGGGTGATTTGAGGAGATTGTAGAGATTCTTGTGCTCGAAGAAAATGACTGGATTGTCCTCTTCATAGGCAGCCAGCAGACCGTCAAACGCATCCTGGGGGGTGCTGGGGTAGAGGAATTTAGTTCCGGGAATATGGAGATAGAGTGCTTCGAGATCTTGGGAATGGAACGATCCAAAAGTGAGCCCCCCACCACAGGGAAAGCGATAGACGAGCGGGGCATTCGCTCCCGAGCGGAAGTGATAGGTGCCGGCATTCAGAGTGATTTGCGTAGTCGCGTCCGTCGCGAAGTCGGCAAACTGGAATTCGACGATGGGGCGATGGCCGTTGACTGCCAAGCCCGTGGCGTAGCCCACCATAGCGGATTCGCAAATGGGCGTATTGATTACGCGGTTACGTCCGAACTCTTGGAAGAGTCCCTTGGTGACTTTAAAGGGTCCTCCATAGTCGGCGATGTCCTGTCCCATGATGATCGATTCAGGAGATTCTGCCAAAATCTTATTCAGGGCGCGATTGATGGCCTGGGCAAAGGTCACCGTTTCCGTGGCGGATTCTTCGGCAGGTTTCCAGTCGATCTCTAGGTTTGTCTTCGCGTAGACATCGTCGATGAGTCCTTCCGGACTGCACATGGGCAGCTTGAGGGCGGCGTTGACGGTCTCGGTGACGAAGCTCTTTAGCAGGGATTCTTCCTGCTCAATGCGGTCGCCATGCCCCTTTGCGACCAAGCGCTCACGAAGGTTTTTGAGGCAGTCCTCATCGAACCATTTTTGAGTAAGCTCCGGATCGATATAGTCGAGGGTATCGTAGCCCGCATGCCCGAGTAGCCGAAGCGTATGCATTTCGATCAGCATGGGTCGGCAGGTCTCCCGGGTTTCGTCGATCGCGTCCTGAAATACCTTTAGGTTTTCCTCGATATTGGCGACATCGAGCTCGATCCCTTTCATGCCGTATCCCTTGGCCCGGTCGACGAGTTTGCCCGCATACTGTTCGTGGAGGGGCGTCGAGTAAGCGTAATTATTGTTTTCGACTACAAAGATCACGGGAAGGTTGAGCACGCTCGCGAGATTCATGCTCTCGTGAATCTCACCCGTGCTCGATCCCCCATCGCCGAAGAAAGTGATGCCAATCGCCTTGTGTCCGTTGCGGCGCTGGGAATCGGTTCCGCCCATAACATTGGAGGACATCTTCCCTAGGTGGCTGATCATGGGGAAGCTTCGATTCTTGGGATCGCCATGGTGGGCGTTCCCCTCGCGGCCTTTGGTGGGGCTCCCTGAATTTCCTAGGAACTGGCACACGTGATCGCCGAGATGATCGGACCAAACGAGATGACCGGGCATGCCACGATGCGTCCAGGAAACACAGTCGATAGACTTGTCCATCATGAGACCTAGCGGGGCGACTAGGCCTTCATTCCCGTCTGACACGGTGACCGTACCCTTCATTTTGCCCTGCCGGTAGAGTTCGAAAATGCGGGCGTCCGTGAAGCGGCTGTAAACCATCCAGCGATAGGCGAGGAGCAAGTCTTCGTCGGTTGCCGATTTGCTTTCGATACGGAGGTCTCTCTCGAGGAGAATGTCGGGTGTTTTCGGAAACGCCTCGGGATTCTTTGCAGATGAGCTCATGAGTGAAAGATTAACTTACGATTCCGGGGTTAGCAGATCAACGCTTCTTGCGCCCTCGCCCAACTGTTCCTTGAATGCTTCGAGCGAGTTTGGGAATTCAACATCGCTGGCGGAGGACCAATTCCACGCTTTTCCTAGGACGACGCGCTTTTTCAGCTTCTCCGAAGCAGGCAGTTTCATTTCGGATACGATTGAGGTGATGACTTGGGCGGACAGTCCTTGGGGAGGGCTCAACTGGAAGAGGCAGTAAATCGCTTCGTCCGTTTCCCATGCCTCGAGAGGGGCTAACTGCCAGCCGGCGGAGGGTGTATCCAATTGGACCGTGGTGGTTTCAGATTGGATCGGCTCAGATTGCAGACAACCAGCCAGGAGGATGAAAAGCCCGGCGAGAGCGAGGACTTTTTTCAAAGTGGGGCAACCGGTTCGAAATTCTGGGAAATCAGCGGATGTTAGAGGGTGGCGGGCGATCTCCGAGCGCCCACATACGAGCGAATTGAGAGGGGTGCTCGGAGATCGCCCGCTACCTTTGAAAACATGGCGGTAAAACATCGAATCTCTAAACATCGATTTCCTTAACAGTGCTTAGAGCCACGTTGATCTCGTCCATCAGTTCGTCATCGAGACTGTCGACGAACTCGAGCGAGGCCAAATTGTTTACGAGCTGCTCCGGTTTAGACGCGCCTAGAATGACGCTGCTTACATTTTCGTTTTTAAGGCACCAGGCGACGGCCAGTTGAGGGAGATTCGCGCCGATTTTTTGGGCAATACTCTCCAGCGTTTCGATCACGGGGACGATTCCATTTTCTTTTAGGCGTTCCCAGCGTTCGCGAAGAAAGTCGAGGCGTTCGATTGAGAGTCGGCTATCGGCGGGAATTCCTTCGTTGTACCTTCCGGTCAGCATCCCAGCGGATACCGGGGAGAAGGTGGTCATTCCAAGCCCGATTGAATGATAGAGTCGTGTGAGCTCACCTTCGACCCGATCCCGGTGAATCATGTTGTACCGCGGCTGCTCCATGGTGGGCGGGATCAAGTTGTATTGCCGAGCCACACTGTAGGCTTCCATGATCTCCCCGGTACTCCATTCGGAGGTGCCCCAGTAGAGCACTTTACCTTGCTGGATAAGCGTATCCATGGCTCTGACCGTCTCTTCGATGGGCGTTTCTGGATCCGGACGGTGACAATAGTACAAATCGAGGTAGTCGACCCGGAGGCGTTTGAGGGCTGCGTTGCAGGCTTCTATGACATGTTTGCGGCAAAGTCCCGTCTGGTTGGGCTGGTCGCCACCCCAAAAAACTTTGCTCGAGACGAGGAAAGTGTCTCGAGACCATCCAAACTTGGAGAGAATGCTACCCATGACTTCCTCCGACTGCCCGGCCGCGTAGCCCTCCGCATTGTCGAAGAAATTGATACCGGCATCGTAGGCCGTTTTCAGGCAAGACTCCGCGACCGCATTGTTCACCTGGTCACCGAAAGTGACCCAGGAGCCAAATGAAAGCTCGCTGACCTTGAGGCCTGACTTGCCGAGACGTCTGTATTTCATTGTCTGATTTAAGAGTTACGAATGCAGAAATAAGAAGTGCTAGTAGTGAACCCTCCTAGTTTTGGAAGCCAATCCTCGATCTTCGTTCTTACTTCTTCAATTATCTACGGGTAGCGTTTTGCGTCGATTTTTTCGATTCGGGCGACATGCCGGCCGCCTTCAAATTCGGTTTCCAGCCAGGTATCCACAATGTTAAGAGCCTCCTGCTGAGTGACTGTTCTCTCACCTAACGCGAGCACGTTGCCGTCATTGTGGGACCGGTTCCACATTGCGAGCTGCTCGTTCCAGCATATGCCGCACCGCACTCCGGGCACACGATTCGCCGTGATGGCCTCGCCGTTTCCCGAGCCTCCGAGCACGATTCCCCGATCGCACTTACCGGCAGCGACCGCCTCTGCAACCGGGCGAATAAAGTCAGGGTAGTCGCAGGATTCGGTTGAGTCTGTCCCGTAGTCCTTAACAGTTTGCCCTCGTTGGGAAAGATGGGCGATGATCGCTTTCTTGTAAGTGAATCCGGCGTGGTCAGAGCCAATTGCAACGGTGAGTTTGCTCATCTGCTTGGTATGGGGACGTCCAGCGCGCGATTCAACGCATTTTTAGGCCACAGACCTCAAGTTTTGCTGGACCCTAGAAATAGACCCAGAAAACGAGCCCAACCGAAGGCTGAGACCTTCGTTCTAGTTGCCCGCCTGTTGTTGCTTTAGGATGTTGGCAGGAGTGATGCGGATGGAGCTCCGGTCCGTTTGCATCTTGTAGGTCTTGGTGCCAATGCGAATGGAAAGGGCGTTGGCGTCGCTATAATTGATGCGCACGCTTCCCGAAGCGGAAAGCTCTTTCTCCTGTCCTGCCGGCAATACGGCGAAAAACAACGGAATGTTTCCTTCCACCTGCTTTATTTCCACTCTAACATCGTCATTGGCGATCAGGGTGAAGGCCGCTGCATTGGCTGCAGGAGCGACGACGGCCTGCGTCTCCGTGAGATTTGAATCAGGTGCGGGATCGCTGGATCCCATGAAGGTGAGGAATCCCCAGATAACGACGATGATTAGGACCAAAGCGAGACCGGCGGCGATCCCGATCTTGATCGCGACATCCTTGTCGATATTGAATCGCTCCCAGATTGGAATGGATTCGGAAGGCTCGTTGGCGCTCTCGATCGCCCCGTCGTCCACCGATCCGGGGTTCTGGACCTCTTCGGCCACCAAAGGCTGCTGCTGCAGCTCCAGCCGCCCCAAAAATTCACGCGCGTCGCGTCGAGAGGACTTTCCTTCTCCAATCAAGTGAGCGTTGTAGTCCGTGATGACCTTGTCTGAATTGACTTTCAAGTAGTTGGCGTAGGAACGGAGGAATCCGCGAATATAAATGTCGGGGAGATTCATCTTGAACGTGTTCGCCTCGAAGTTGTTGAGATACTCGCCACGAATCTTAGTCGCTTCGGATGCTTCTCTCACCGTGATGCCCTTACGCTTGCGGGCTTCTTCCAGACGTTCGCCTATACTCTGCATGAAATTATTAGTTATCGGGGATTTTTAAATAAAACAAGCGATTAGGCGGCAGGTTTCAATGAAACTCTCATAGAAGCCCGTTTTTAGCTGGCAGTTAGCAGTTGTTGGCTGGCGATTGGCGGTTGGCCACCTGCTTCGATTGATGACTCGAAGTTCGCGGAGGATTGGGATAGGGGAGTAACGGAATTGTGGGTACAAATGAGGTATCTTTTGAGGGGTGAGTTTGCCGCTACCAGGTATTAATACTTTAGGGCTGGCACTTGTCCCGAGGGTCACGAGCTTGTCCCACAGCGGTATACCGCTATGTTAGTTGGATCATCGGATTCGGAATTCAGGTAGGGCTGACTATCCCGAGTCAGCCGTTACTGCAGGAGGATCGGTGCAGTGCGGCTGTTTAAGGATAAACAGCCCTACCTAAGTTGGCGACCGCAGCGATTCGAACCGAGGGATGACCCTACCTCTGCGGCTTCAAAAAGCCAAGGCTGACGAGGAAATGGTCCATTTTCTTGATGCAATCCTCATAGTACTCCTTTCCGTTCGCGTTGGGTCGGCCGGGATTGAAGAAGCCGTGGGCTCCGTTTTTATAAATATGGAGGTCACAGCGTCCCCCGGCATCTTCGATCGCCTTTTGGAAGGCGACTCCGGTGCCCACGGGGATGAGATTGTCGTTGTCACCCAACAGAAAAAGGGTTGGGGGTGGCGAGGAGATGTTGTGGAGGGGCGAGAACTCTTCCCAAAATTCCCGGACGCGATCGTGCCCGTAGCCGTTGACGCTGTTGTCGATTACGGGATTAAAAAGCAGGAGCGCGTTGGCCTGGGTGGAAATTTTCTTATCGTCACGGGTGTCGTTGAACCCTTCGCAAAAGGTCGTGGCCGCGGCCAAGTGACCTCCTGCAGAACCGCCACCGACGGCGAGGCGGTGAGGATCGATTCCAAGCGACTCTGCATTTGCTTTCACATAGCGAATGGCGCTCTTGGCGTCGACGAGGCAGACGTTGGGCGGCACTGAGTGTGAATTTAGCGTCCGGTACTGAGCGCAAATCGCCACCATCCCTCGCTGGGCCAGATATTCCCCTTGAGGGGCGAAGTGCTCGATGTAGCCTCCATTCCAACCGCCGCCGAAGAAGAAGACGGCACAAGGCAATGCGGTGCCTCCGGCCTGACCCGATGGGCCGTAGCGCTTTAGGATGAGGCTTTCGCTGGGACTGGTTTCCTTGAAGGCGATGATCTGAGTGCTGATGAGCGAATCGCTGGCCTGCAGGCTGAGATTGAATGTTATCAGGGTAAGGACTAGGGATAGCGTGGTTCTCATCCTTCCCATGCAGACACAAAAAAAGCCCGCAGTCGATTGCGGGCTTTAAAAATTTTGTATGAGTAACGGTTTTTCGCTCACTTGCGGCGTTCGAGGAATCCTATGAGTCCAAAGCCTATTCTGAGGAGAATAATAGTGCTGCCGGAGTCGAGGACATTCCCTGCTGGACGCAACCCGCCGAACCGGTATTGATTGGCACTTTCAACACCTACGTCCGTGGGAAGGGTCGTACTCCAAGTAACCTTAGACATCCGAGCTCCTCCCGTCGCAAAAATTGTGGGCTTGTTCTGACTGTTCCAGGTTACGGCAAAAGGGTTTGAGGTAAAGGTTGAGAGAGCAGACGAAGTGTAATCGACCGTGAATACGATTGTTCCAGCCGTTTGTGCTGCTTTAAGCATATCTAGGTTGGCATATAGGCTTGTAAAGCTTGCGCCGTCTGTCAAAGCAAAGGCCAAATTATTGAGGTAACCAGCCGTTTCTGCATCCAACATGGCCTGTCCACCGCCTGAATCCAGCGAGGTAGTAGAAGTGAAAATAGCCACATAACCCGTGCTGTTAATGTTGGCGTTGATCGTAATCCCCGTGCTGTTCTGATAGAGGACATTATCGATGTCGCCGCTGCCGCTCTCCAATCCTGTGCGAACGGTGATTGTCGGAATTGTAATGGCCATTATTGCCGGAGCACATGGGAGCATGCCATACACTTTTACGGATTTTCCTAAGATTTTCGAACAATCCTTCTAGGAGTTTGTGGGGGAATCTCATGCAGGAAGACTTAGCTTTTGCTTGATTGGACCTCGTCTCCAAGACGGAGCTACGCGGAGATGGAGCTACTTTCTCGGGGTAACTACCCCGACGTGTAGAGGTGGATGGAAAGTTAGCCCCTTGATTCGAACCTTCCATCCGCGAAGCGGATACCAATTGGCCGACCTCTAGTGAGGACACTTCTGAGGAGAGAGCGAAGCTAACTAGGAATGATGACCCAATTTGCTCAACTTACTTGATTTTCGATCATCCGTCTTCTCACCTTTACCTCGAGACAAGTCGTTTGCTAGTGGTGGTGTTTCTCGAGGTGTTGTCGCAGCAGGTCCTTGCCGTAGTCATTACCATTGGGGGTACGGACGACGATATGGACGTGCTGGCGGACGGGGCTGCGGCCAGGGTAGTATTGCCGCATTCCCACGGGTCCTTGATGATCAAATTCAATGAGAATCACGGGGCTGTGGATCCTGTAGTAGAAAACGGCGTCGTCGCTCGTATCGCCTACCCAGGCGAAATGGGTTTCATTTAAATGTTCCGCGATCTCGCTCATGCGGGCTTTGGCATGTCCATCGTCCATGTTGCCCACGTAGAGACCGACCAGATCGAGCAGTTGAGCTTGCTTTTTCGAGTTGAGCTCGGACGCTTTGATTCCCGCGTAGTCGAGGACGACGTTGTCCTTGAAGGCTTCGGTGAGGTTGTTGTTGCGCGTCTTGTCCGACTGGATGATCGCCTTCTTTTTCTGGATTTTGTCGAACGTTTGGATCAGAGCCAGTCCCTGATTCTGCTCGTCCTGAAGGATGGCGGTGCCCTTAAACTGGCCCGACTCGGCAATCACCGGCTCGGAGCCGACGAAAACAGGCGACATGACCACCTGGTCACCGAGAACGAAATAGTTGATGATCAAGTGGTGCCCGTCGATTTGCCATCCCCAGGGTTCCTTGGCGGAGGGCTCGCCCATGAGGGTGATCCAGTAGAGAAGCTCATTGTACTGAGGGAAGTCGTTGTTGTTCAGCTCCCCCAGGGTCCGATTTAAATTCATGATGTCCTTGGATAGCTTGAGCCCCTTGGCACTGAGCGAGGCTTTCAGGAGCCCAAACGCCGCATCGCGTTGAGTAGGGTTCATCTCGTCAAAACCGACTCCTTGGCGAACGTAGAAATGCTGGTTCATCCACTTGCGCCATTCCGGATCGTCTATGGGAAACTTTGTCTTGGCCTGCTGCTCCGGGTTGAGAGTTTTGAGCAAGGCCAAGGCGGCCATGCGGACGGGTTCCGTCGAGACACCAGTGGATCGGATTTGGAAAAGGTCCTTTTGAACTTCTCCATTGGTCGTTACTCCCTTGAAAGGCTCATCCAGCCCATTTTGCTCCACCCGGATCGAGTTTTGGCGGAACCGGGTGTCGCGGTCGCTGCGGGGTTGAGCGATGAGAAAGGAAGGGAGCAGGATTGAAGCGGCAATAGCGGGAAGGAGTATTATGGAGAACACGGACAATTAATAGGGAAATAGACTCAAAGGAGCAAGCGGGAAATTGGATGGCCTCTTCGAGCGGGCGGGTGAAAATTCCCGTAGGAGCGGTTTTACACCGCGATAAACCTCACTACTAATCGCGGTGTAAAACCGCTCCTGCGGAAGAGAATGAAATCGTTGCAAAAACGTCCAAAAGCATCCTTTTAGTGACTTCCGTGGTTAGTAAATACCTACATCGAGTCCAGGTCAACGAGGATTTCGCGGGGGCTGGAGCCGTTTTCGGGGCCGACGATTCCGCGGTCTTCGAGATCTTCCATCAAACGGGCGGCTCGGTTGTATCCAATTCGCAATCGCCGCTGGAGCATGGACGTCGAGGCCCGTTTGGTGGAGCGGAGCACGTCTAGGGCTTGAGACAGCAGATCATCCCCTTCTTCCTCTCCGCCGCCCAGCGTCAGCTCTTCGGGGGATTCGATTTGGCGTTGGACTTCTTCGGCAAATTTTGGCGGACCGTTGGATTGAAGGTCTTCAACGATGTCAGCGATCTCCTCGTCCGATACGAAAGCTCCTTGTGATCGAATGATCTTGGAGCTTCCTGGGGGCGAGAAAAGCATGTCGCCGCGACCGATGAGCTGTTCGGCTCCGGGTCCGTCGAGAATCGTTCGACTGTCGATCTTGGAAGATACTTGGAACGAAATGCGGCAGGGAAGGTTCGCTTTAATGACTCCGGTAATGACATTAACGGAGGGACGCTGAGTTGCAATGACAAGATGGATACCTGCGGCGCGAGCCAGCTGGGCGAGACGGGCGATACCCGTTTCCACGTCGGCAGGGGCGACCATCATGAGGTCGGCTAGCTCGTCCACGATGCATACGATGTAGGGAAGCTTGTCCGGTATTTCGTCCAGCACGCCTTCATCGCGAGGGACTGAAATCTCCAATTGCTCATCTTCGGTTTTTTCCGCTTCCGTCTTTTCTCTTTCCGATTTTTTCCGTCCGTTGAATCCGGCAATGTTTCGCACGCCCACCTTGGCGAAAGTCTCATAGCGGTGCTCCATTTCGTTGAGCAGCCACTTGAGAGCTCCTGGGACCTTTTTAGGATCGGTCACCACGGGGATCAGCATGTGAGGAAGGGCATTGAAGACCTTCATCTCCACAATCTTGGGATCCACCATAATGAACCGCAAAGTATCAGGACTAGAATGGAACAGTAGAGAGGTAATGATCGCGTTGATACAAACCGTTTTACCCGCGCCCGTTGCCCCCGCGATGAGAACGTGGGGCATCTTGGTCAAATCTGAAATGATCGGTTTGCCGCTGACATCTTTTCCAAGAGCGATTGGAATCTCCGCTTTGGACTTGGCCCAGTCCTCGGACTCGAGGATCTCGCGAATTCCGACGGGCGTGGGGCTTTGATTGGGAACTTCGATGCCGACGCAACCCTTGCCCGGAACGGGCGCCAAGATGCGGACCGATTGGGCCCGCATACCGAGGGCGATGTTCTTGTCCAAGCTCGAGATTTTTTCCACCCGAACCCCCGGTGCGGGATAGACCTCGTAACGAGTGATGACGGGACCGATATGGATTTCGCCCATGGTGACCTCGACGCCGAATTCCTGTAGCGTTTTCTGAAGTCGTTCTGCGTTCCCCGCATGTTCGTCCTGAGAATTTGAATGGTGGGGGATTGCCTGGGGGGCGAGAACGTCGAGATTCGGAAAAATATAGTCGCCGTGTGAATGGGGTAGTTTGACTCGAGCTTTCTTCGTCTCCTCGGCAGCCACGAACTTGAGCACTTCCTTGAGCGGTGGCTTCTTTTTGGATTCCTCTTTCGGTTCAGGAACGGGAATGGGTTTCCGGGGTTTCGCAACCGGCTCCGGATCGATTCCCGCCTTTATCTTTGCAGTGCGTCCTTTTGCCGCGGCTCTTCCGTCGGCGACCATTTGCTTGGCGGCGTTTTTCTCATCCTGGGCCAAGCGTTTCGCTTCGATTTTTTCCTCATTTAGGCGAGCCCGTTCTTCCTCGCGTGCGAGCTTAGCTAGCTGCCTGGCCTCCCGTTTCTCCTCGCGAGCCGCTTTCCACTGGGCCAGCCAGCCGCGAATTCCGCCTCCTTTTTCTCCAAAGGTCGACGAAGGAAGCCCTGGGGACACGACTAGGATGAGGGTCGTTAGAAAAACGGCTCCTAGTATGAGAGTGGATCCTATGTCGCCAATATAGGTTCGAACAAAATGGGAGTAGAGGAACTGTCCCAAGACGCCACCGGCATCTTTTGCGTAAATCAGTTTATCCAGGTAAAACAGATTTTGAACAGCGAGCAGGCCGGAGTAGCTTATGACGTTGCAGAGCATCGCGACCGCGATGGCCCAGGTGCCATGCCGTACTTTGCGAAAGTAGAGCCAAGCCCGCCATGCGAAGAAGATCGGGATGAACCAGGCGGCCCCCCCAAAGAAGTAAAAGCTGAAGAGGGCGAGTTTTACCCCTAGCAGGCCGAATGCGTTGGTTTGGGAGCCGAGGGACGGATCGGTGAAGTTGTCCGGGTTTTGGCTCGGATGGAAATCAAGATACGAAATCGATAAGAGGGCGGCGAGCAGGGCGTACAAGCCAACCCACCACCAGCGGCTTCTGAGTCGAGGCTGATTGATGTCGGATTGTTTTTTAGAGTTGGAAATGCGATTTCCGGGCATATGTCTGATTCTGAATCTCGTTTGGGCTGCGATTCGCGGCTCGAAGCCGATTATGATGTAAAAAGATGAAAAGACTGTTTTCCACGGAAACTGCAAGGACTCGATGAGCTATCCGATTTACTTTAAACCTATTTATCAAGAACGCGTATGGGGCGGCCGGAATTTGAGCACGGCACTCGGCCGGGATCTTCCCGATGGGGGACCCATTGGCGAAAGTTGGGACGTGGTTGATCGTTCAGAGGCAATGTCGGTCATAGAGGGAGGCCCGCACGACGGAAAGTCGCTGAGAGAGGTAATTGAATCTGATCCGACAGCGATAATGGGCGAAAGTTACGATTCAGAGCGACCGTTTCCCATCTTGGTGAAATGGCTCGATTGTGCGGATCGGCTGAGTCTGCAAGTTCACCCTCCAGAGGAGGTTGCCGGAGAGCTCGGTGGCGAACCCAAAACGGAAAATTGGTATATTGCGAGTTGTGCGGAACAAGCGTCCTTGATTGTCGGCCTCAAGAACGGCGTTGAACGGGCCGAGTTTGAGTCGCGACTCGCGGAAGGCACCCTTGAGGAGTGCGTGCACCGTTTTCCGGTTTCCGCCGGTGAGTCCATACTGGTCGAAAGCGGGCGTTTGCACGCGATAGATGCCGGCAACCTGATTCTAGAAATCCAGCAAAACTCCGACACGACTTATCGCGTCTACGATTGGGGTCGCGAGGGTCTTGATGGTAAGCCCAGGCAACTCCATGTGGAGGAATCGCTTAAGTGCATCGATTGGAACGATTTCGAGCCTTCCACTTGTAAAAAAACACCGGGAAGGGCTGTTTTGGCGGATTGCCGCGAGTTTCGACTTGTAAAATATGCTCTCAATTCTGAATCGGACCCCCTTGTTTTGGGTTCTGGAGCCGCTCGACTCGTCAGCGTAGTTGACGGAATGGTCCAATTTGGAGAAGCTAGGGTTTCCAAGGGAACGACTGTATTGTTACCGGCCAGTCAAGACTTCGAGGCAAGTTGTCTGTGGGATGCTACTCTTTTAGTTACCGATCGTTTTATTTGATACCGGAAGCGACGAAAGTCCGCTCAATATTTTGGTGAGCCAAGAAGAGAAAGAAAGTAAGAATGTTGACCGCCCATCAGCGGGGAGTCCGATTGTGTCGCGACGAGGCGGGGTATTGAAGTCCGCTTTCTTCTTTGGCCTGTTCTTATCGGCGGCGATCACCCTGGCATGGATGGTCGCCCTCCCGATGGCATTCGACTACAAGCTCGAAAAAGACACGGGCTGCTCATGGGGCGCCGACCGATTGGCGTGTAATCCATTTGGATTCAACATTCGGATTGAAGACGCCGTTTTGGGAAATTCCCAAGGTTTCGGTGAAGGAAGGCCCATGATGGATATCAATCGATTTGAGGCGAAGGCGAAGCTGAAGACACTCATTTCTGGAACCGCTGAAATCGAGCGTGCTTACCTCGACCTGGATCGCGTGTCGCTCATCGTCGACGAGCAGGGCCAACTCAATCTAAAGAAATTCGCCAAAGACTTGTTTGGTGAATCGAAGGGGCTGGGGAACCAGTTGCTAATCGAGCATTGCCATCTGAAAATCAAGACGGTCGAGATAATGGACTTCTCCTCTCCGACTCCCACGCACAAGGCGCTTCGGCTGGGAGTGGATATCGACGACTACAAAGCGGAAGGGGCATTGGGGATTTTCAAGCCATTGTTTGAAATCGTTGCCCGAGCAGAGTATTTGTCTGAAGGAATCGGCGGAATCGTCGATGCGAAAACGGTGATATCGAGTTTTTAGCAAGAAAACGAGGTCATCGGGAACAAATGAGGCTGGACCTTCTTGAAAAACTTTTTGATTCCAGAGGGCCCAAACCTAATAAACTAGGTATGTGAGGATTAGAACGGAAACGGGTAATGAACAAAGCTGAGGAAAAAGAAAACACAGAAGATCCAATTGAAGGGGTCGCCGAGGAATCGGTAGATTCGATTGAAGCGTCGGGTGAAGGCGAAGCAGTAGAGGAGCAGCCAGTTGAAAAAGAGCTGTCCCTCGAGGAGCAGTTGGCTGAGGCCAAGGCACTTGCGGACGAAAACTACAAAAACTACCTTCGGGCCGTAGCGGATCTAGATACGTATCGCCGTCGTGTGATTCGCGAGAAGGATGATCTGCGCCAATACGCCGTCTCGGGATTGCTGGAGTCGATATTGCCGATCTACGACAACATGGGATTGGGACTAATGTCAGCGGAGCAAGCGGTGGATCCTAATGTAGTCGCTGAAGGAATCCGTATGGTCATTACGCAGTTCCAGACCGTTTTAGGCGAAAATGGGATCGAGGAAATCAGCCCAGTGAAAGGAGATGCCTACGACCATAATTTACACGAAGCGGTGCAGACCCAGCCGAGCGACGAAGTTGAGGCGGGAGCCGTTTTGCAGTTGGTTCGCCGGGGATTCTCGCTAAACGGACGACTCATTCGCCCTGCCACGGTTATTGTTTCGGGAGAGGCTTCCGAATAATAGGTTAGCTAATTGAGCCCAAAGTCTAGAGAACTGAATTAAACTGTGAAAGAGGACTATTACGAATTGCTTGGGGTGAGCCGCCAAGCGACCCAGGACGAGCTGAAAAAGGCGTATCGCAAGATGGCCGTTAAGTTTCACCCGGACAAGAACCCGGGCAATAAGGAGGCGGAAGAAAAGTTTAAGAAAGTCTCCGAAGCGTACGAAGTCCTCAAAGACGACCAGAAAAGAGCCGCCTACGATCGGTACGGGCACGCCGCTTTCAGTGGTGGCGCTGGGGGAGGCGCTTCTGCGGGAGGACCTTTCCATGACCCGTTTGACATTTTCAGTGAGGTATTCGGCGGAGGCGGCGGAGGGGGAAGCATCTTCGAGGAGTTTTTCGGAGGCGGCGGAGGCGGACGCAGTTCGGGCCGTAGTGGGGCCCAGCGCGGATCGGATCTGCGTTACGATTTGGAGATTCAGCTAGAGGATGCGGCTAAGGGCACGGAGAAAGAGATATCCTTTCGCAAGCCCGTTCATTGCACTCGTTGTAAGGGAAATGGAGCCGAGCCCGGAACCGGTGTGGTGACCTGCCCGACTTGTGCGGGTCACGGACAGGTGACGGTGTCCAAGGGGTTTTTCTCAGTCAGGCAGACCTGTTCGACCTGCCATGGCAGTGGGAAAAAAGTGGAGAAAGCCTGTTCCGCCTGTGGCGGCGAAGGTCGCGTTAATGAGACGACCAAGATTAAAGTCAAAGTGCCTGCCGGAGTAGACACGGGTTCAAAATTGCGTTCGGCTAACAATGGTGAGGCCGGGGCCGGAGGCGGACCTTCGGGCGACCTTTACATCGTGATTCATGTCGCGGAACACGAAATTTTTGAGCGCCAGGAAGAAAATCTGTTTTGCCAGATTCCGATAAAGTTTACTTTGGCTTCTCTGGGTGGGACGATTGAAGTTCCTACTCTGACGGGCAAAGCGAGTCTAAAAATACCGGCTGGTACCCAGTCGGGAACTACGTTTAGGCTGAAAGGCAAGGGGATACCTAGTTTGCGCGGCGGATATTTTGGGGATCAAATGATCAGGGTTGAAATCGAAGTGCCCACCTCCCTTTCAAGCGACCAACGTCAGAAGCTCGAAGAGTTTGCTTTAGCCTGTGGTGACGCCGACGAGCCGGTCGGAAAGACATTCTTCGATAAAGCGAAAAAGTTTTTCGACTAATTTTCCCTTGGCTGGGTCGTTTCCCTGGTAAGAGTCGATTTGAACTCAGCTAGGAAATCGTCCAAGAGTTCTTCCGCTTTTTCTCTATTTAGAGCCAGTGGATCGTAGTTGAGGTCCATGCACAGCTCTCCGCCATAAATGCTTAGCAAAAGTGTCGTTTGCGTTTGTGGGCGAATAGGAGCAACGGTAATTGTTTTTTCTAAAGTTGCATTCTCAATATGCAATTTCTGATTCTCATCGAGCAATGGGCTTAGAGGGAAAACGCGTCCGATGTTTGAAAGGACTGCGGTTGTGCGGCAAATATTCCGATGGCTCATCTTGCGAATCCCGTTGGGTCGAAGACGATGGATCCAAAGCAGAGCGAGAAAAGTGAGAGAAAGCATGCCCTTTTTAATGAAAGTCATGTCCTCGTGAGCTCGTCTTAATAGTCGCTCGCGATTGGAAAGTCCCTTGGATTGCCGATCAATAGGAGTTATGCTGATTACGTTGCAAGCGGGTAGGTGAAGGTCGGATTTGGATCTTAGATTTTTGGGGACGCTTATGCGAATCCAGTCCTCAGGGGAGCCCACACCGTTTCTGTTTCGCCACGTGCCGATCGCGGAATGTAAAAATGCGAGACAGTGGTCATTTAGACTTTTTCCGCTAGTTTTGGTCAATTTCTGAAACTGATCAAATCGCGATTGATCTAAATATTTGGATACGACATTTTGCGGCCCTTCTGAGTCTGGTTGTTCTGGGTATTCGAGCGGAGCCAGATTTAGGGGGCTTATTCTGCGCGACGTTAACGTAGCTGCGATAATGAGGCCTGTAACTTGGGCGGGCAGTAAGGCGATTTTCTTGGAAATGCTTAGTCCGAATTTGCTTCTGTGTGGCAGAAGCTCGGGTATTGGGGATGGGATGTGATGCACTTTCCCAAACCGGTTGTCGTAGGCTAAAAGGATGTCTTGGAGGAGAGCTGAGGAGGCAACGCCATCACAGATGACATGGCTAATGTTTAAAAGGAGAGTCCACCGATCGTTGCTTTCAATGACATGCAGTTCCCCGGAGACCTCTTTTGTAATGTCGAATCGCTTCAATTCCGGTCTAAAAGAATGGGGGCCATGCTCGTGCCAGTGGATGGGGAAAGTGCTCGAATCGTCGATCCGCCAATGGGGTGAACGGAAAGACCTTTTCTCCACCGTCGCAGTTAGAAGAGGGTGCATCGCGGTGATTTCGTGGACCGACTTTTCGAAGTATTCGCGATTCACCGAACCGTTGAACTGAAGTTCTTGAACGATCCGACTCGGGTACCCTGGCTGATCCTCATGCAGGAGGTATTGTTCAAATAGAGTTAGCGGCAAGTAGGGCACGTTTGGAGAAAATTAGGAAAACGGAATGTGAGATAACGATTGCGAGGGATCTCTAAAGGTAGAGTTTCATGACTTCCTGAGCCGCAGATGTCCAGAGTTTGAGGGGAAGGCTATTCCTTTATTGCTGAAGAGATTGACTGTCCCGTCCTGACCTACAGTTTGTTGCGGATCATCCCTTCTACAATGTCATTCACGCGCGAACTTTTGGATACCTTGAAATACCTTAATTTGGCGCGCACCAATATGGTGGCAGCTTGGCCCAAATCGTTTTACCGGCGAGAGCTGATTCATCAGAAAGTCCTGGGACGAAATATTTTCATTCTCAATCGACCAGAAGATGTTCAGCGGGTCATGGTCTCGAATGCCGGCAACTACAAAAAGAGCCTTGCAAATCGACAAGCGCTAAAGCCGATTTTGGGTCAGGGGCTTTTTGTGAGCGAAGGAAAGCTTTGGGAAAGGCAGCGAAAACTTCTGTCACCCAGCACCCATCGGAATCGGCTCAAGGGATATGCCCAAACAATGGTCGAAACGGGACGGGAAACGGTTGAAAAACTGAACGGCAGTGACGAGAGCCAAATAGTGGATCTGACCGAAGAGCTGACTCTTTTGACATCCGACATCATAACACGAACCATGTTTGGGGTTAAGCTCGGGGAGCGGAACCAATTGCTGTATCAAGCTTTTCAAGACTATTTAGCATCTCATGGAAGAATCCACATGAGCGAGTTGATTGGCCTGCCGGCTTGGAT
The DNA here is from genome assembly GCF_014529625.1 of Candidatus Pelagisphaera phototrophica. Lineage (GTDB taxonomy): Bacteria > Verrucomicrobiota > Verrucomicrobiia > Opitutales > Opitutaceae > Pelagisphaera > Pelagisphaera phototrophica. Next base: position 4,065,112 of record NZ_CP076039.1, on the reverse strand, counting down.
TCCAAGGCCTGGTCAAGGAAAGGGGAAAGCCGCGGTGCGGCTTTTTGATAGCGTGATCCTCAGTGTTATCGAGCAACGACAGAAATCGAATGACCGGCACGATGACCTGCTTGAAATGCTGCTCGAGTTTCGAGATGAGCAGGGCGAAGAAATGGGCTTCACTCTTTTGAGAGATGAAGTAGCCTCTATATATCTGGCGGGGCACGAAACCACAGCTATCACACTGACCTGGGCCTTTTACCTCCTTCACGAGCATCCGGAAGTAAAACAAAAGCTTTGGGACGAACTCGAGTCGGTCCTGGAGGGTCGCGATCCGACTTTTGATGATGTGCCAAAATTGGCATACACGCGAGCAGTAGTCGAAGAGTCTTTACGCCTGTATCCTCCGGTCCACGTCTTTTCGCGGCAGGCTCTCGGAAAAGACGTGGTGGCAGGTATTCCAGTGCCTAAGGGATCATTCATGACAATTTCTTCCTACGTTTTGCATCGACACAAGCTCCTCTGGGAGAATCCAGATGCTTTCGAGCCAGAGCGGTTTTTGCCAGGTCGCTCAGGAGACGTAAAACAATACTCTTATATCCCGTTTGGAGCGGGGCCGAGGATCTGTATGGGTAAGCATTTCGGATTGATGGAGGCGGTGCTGTTGCTAGCTCTTTTCGCTCAGCATTACGATTGCAAGTTGAAATCGGGGCATCCTGTAGAGCCCCTCGGAAGAATGACGCTCCGGCCTCACATGGGTATGCCGATGAGGATGGTCAAGCGTAGCCGATCGTGAAGATCAGTGAAATAGTCGATTTTCAGCTTTTTCAATGGGCGTTCTTCCTTCTTAATTTGGGGTATGTTCGAAGTTAGGGGGCAACTTTCGCGGGAAGAATTTGAATCGGTCGAGAATCTCATATTCGAGTCCGAGGGGATGGAGCATTGGAATTTGTACGAGAATTTCGATGACAAAGGGTATTGGGTGCAAGGGGTGTTTGAATCGCTGGAAGATGCGGAGGTGGGTAAACAGGCATTCGAAGAAGCAGTTGCAGTTTCCGGTGACCTTAAAATTCTCGAATTGGAGGATCGAGATTGGAAGGAGAGCTACAAGGATCACTTCAAGCCGTGGGCGATCGGAAACCTGCATTGGGCCCCCTTGTGGCTAAAGGCTGAATACGAATTACCTGAAGGCCATCAAGTAGTGTGGCTCGATCCGGGCATGGCGTTTGGAACTGGCAATCACGGAACCACTCGTCTTTGCGTAGAGCAATTGATCGCATTCAAGGAAAGCGGGCAAAGCGAAAAGGCCTGTCGCCTAGTGGACGCAGGATGTGGGTCTGGGATATTGGCAATTTCCGCAGCCAAGCTTGGATTCGAAAATGTTAAGGGCTTCGACAACGATGCGGATGCGGTTCGGATTGCGGCGGAAAACGCGGACTTAAACGATGTAGGAAGGATCGAGTTCGCTGTCTGTGGAATCGAGGAAGGGCTGCCTGAAGCGGGGGGAGACTGCCTGTTGGCGAATATTCTCGCGAACGTCCTTGTCGCGAATTCCGAACGGCTAGTGAGAGCGGTTGCTCCCGGTGGCTGGCTAATCCTCAGCGGTATTTTAGGAACTGAGGTGGAGCAGGTCGCTGACCATTTCAGAGGTTGCGGCAAATGGAGTGCTGTCAGAACAGACGCTCTAGATGAGTGGGCCAGCGTTACTCTCGTAAAACTACCTCGTTAGGAAAGGTCTACGATGGGCTCTCACCCGACTAGTTCGATAGGTGCAACAGTTCACTTATCGCGCGGTTGCGAGATTGGGTTCGTCTTGCCCGATGTGGAGACCGATTTCCGGAAATACTGAGGCAAGAGATAGGTCGTCGTTGATAACAATAGTCAGCAGAAAGCCTTGTTCCGCTTCTAGGGATCGGCGTTCTACTAGCTCAAGCAGTCTCCGTTTTTCGGGATGGGTCTGAGGGAGCTCAACTACTCTCTCTCGGGCAGTTTAGCGGGAGAATCGCTAGATGGGCTGGGCAGAGCTTGAGGCTTTGGCTCGAGGATGGACTCGCCTACAATAGGGGCTGCCTCGAGAACCGATTCAGTTTCGGTTGCGGGCAGTTCGTCTACGTCACTTTTTCCAAAACTGGTGACCATGATTTCGATGGGGCCAATCTGCTCAAAACTGAGAGACTTCTGGAGCAACTCCGATATTCGGTTTTGCAATCGTTCACTAGTCTCCCTCAGGTGGTCCGCCTTGGAGAGGCGAAGCGACACATTCGTGTTGATTTGCTCACCGACGATTTTTACTACGGGCCGAGCGGCTTCGACCCAATCGTCTTTTAGGCAAGCTTGTCTTATCAGATCTTGAAGCGCTTTCCGTGAAACCAGAACGGATCCCGTTGAGCTTGAGAAGGCGGTCAAGCGGGAGACGGGGTTTTTCAGCACTTGGCGGAGACCGATGATAACCAGAGCGAAAGCGACGAATATACCGATAATCGTGTACGGGGACAGCGACTCTATCAAGTCGTTCGCCTGTTCTATTAGTTCGGGCATACCAGGCGCGAGTTAAGCGTCATAACTAGACGTTGTCGCTTTCCTTCTCCTCAATTGATTCATCGTCTGCCATTTTGACGCCTTCGATAATGACATCGACACCGGCTACGGGCTTACCCGTCATGTTCGTCACTTGCTTAGCGACAATCATTTGCAGGCTTTCCGCCGTTTTGGCGAGTTCGACGCCGTATTCCATCAAAACGCGGATTTCGATCTGGTAGTTACCTGCCTCGTCTTCGGAGACTCGTACTCCCTTGTCGGATTCCTTGCTCGAAATTTGGGCGATGAAGTTTTCTACAAAGCTTCCCCCGACGGCAAGTACGCCCGGCACGTTGATGGCCGCCATTTTAACAATCGTAGATACGACGGTGTGGTTGACTTTGATTTCCCCGAGCGATCCTTCTGACAACTCGCCGGTTTCAATAGTGCTTTCTTGAGATTCCATTTGTATTAGATGATTTGAAAATTTGGATAGTGACCTGCTCGAATGGTTTAGTGACCCGCGAATTCGTGCTGAGTTCTATTGTTGAGAATGGTACGAAAAGAAAAATGTTTCAAGGTAAGAGGCAATTAAATGGAAAACTTCGGCTTCCTGTACCTCTCTATCGTCTGGAATCAGTCAAATTTGGGCTTTCTCTCCAAGAAATCTTCCATGAAGGCAGTGGTGGCTTCACCTGCCTGGAATTTGGGATCGCTGATAATGGCCTTTTGGAGGGGAATCGTTGTCTTGACCCCTCGAATTATATATTCGCTCAAAGCCCGATACATGCGTTGAATCGCAACGTCGCGCGTGCGTCCATAGGTGATCAACTTGCCGATCATGCTATCGTAGTAGGGCGGGATGATGTAGCCCCCGTATGCGTGGGAATCTACGCGAACGCCGTGGCCTCCGGGCGCATAGTAAAGATCGATGCAGCCAGGGCTAGGAATGAAATTGCGAGAAGGGTCTTCAGCGTTAATGCGACACTCGATGGCGTGGTAATTGAATTGCACCTCTTCTTGGGTGAACGCGATGGGCTCGCCGCTAGCTATCAAAATCTGTTGTTTGATGAGATCGACTCCGGTGACCTCCTCCGTTACCGGATGCTCGACCTGAATCCGCGTATTCATCTCAAGAAAGAAAAACTCGCGCTGGTCGTTAACCAGAAATTCGATGGTGCCGGCTCCTTCGTAGTCCGCAGCTCGCGCCGCTTTGACAGCGGCTTCGCCCATCCGTGCTCGCAACTCGGGGTCAACGAAAGGAGAGGGCGCCTCTTCGATTAGTTTCTGGTGCCGCCGTTGAATCGAACAGTCTCGTTCACCCAGGTGGATGACATTGCCATGCTGATCCGCTAGAATCTGGAATTCAATATGGCGTGGATTTTCGATGAATTTTTCTACGAAGACATCGCCGTTTCCGAAGGCTTTTTCGGCCTCGTTTCGCGCCACGTGGAATTCCTTTCTTAAAGAAATTTCATTGTGGGCAATCCGCATTCCTTTTCCGCCCCCTCCGGCGACTGCTTTTATCATGACCGGATAGCCCACGCTTTTCGCGATCTTTGCCGCTTCATCCTCCGAGTCGATTACTCCGTCGCTCCCTCCACATACGGGAACCCCTACTTTCTGGACGGTTTCTTTGGCGACCGCTTTGTCTCCCATCCTTCGGATAGCATTCGCTGAGGGCCCAATGAATTTAATGTTGCAGGACTCGCACTGCTCAGCGAAGTCAGCGTTCTCGGCCAGAAAGCCATAGCCGGGATGAATCGCATCTACATCTGCGATCTCAGCGGCGCTAATGATTCGATCCGCTCGAAGGTAGCTTTCAAAACTTTGCGGGCCTCCAATGCAAATTGCTTCGTCTGCAAGCTGGACGTGAAGCGACTCCACGTCCGCTTCGGAATAGACTGCGAGTGTTTTAATGCCTAATTCGCGGCAGGCGCGGACGATGCGAAGGGCGATTTCGCCGCGGTTGGCGATGAGTACTTTCTGCATTTGGGAGAGAGTTTAAATTGAAGCGACAATCCGACAAAATCTCGGCCGACTGTGTATACGGGTCAAACGACTTAGCGGGCGAACTAACTCAGTCGGAAGAGGCGTTGACCGTATTCCACGGGCTGCCCGTTTTCTACTAGAAGCTCCGCAATGTCGCCACTTTGCTCTGCCTGAATCTCGTTCATAATCTTCATCGCCTCGATGATGCATACGATCGAATCACCAGATACAGTGTCTCCAACTTTTACATACGCAGGGTTTTCTGGTGAAGAGGAGGCGTAGAATGTCCCTACCATGGGTGATGTAATATAGACCCCTGAGTCGCTCTCTACTTGTGGCACGCTCGCGGGTGCGGCCTGCGGCACGGGCGCACTTGGCTGCGCGGGGGCATAGCTCACGATGTGAGGTTGGGCTTCCTTCCCTGTATCGCGTTTGATTTTCAGCTTAAAATTTTCTTCCTCAACCCCGAATTCCGAAAGATCGGACTTTTTCATTAGGTCGACTATTTGTTTTATTTCCTTTATATCCAAAGCTCTGTGGGAGTTAAGGTTCTAGTGTTAAGAGAAGTCGTTCGTTAATGGATTTTTCTTGGGATGCAATTATCTTATTTTCCAAGATATTCGA